>NZ_CAWURG010000004.1:0-13988 GCF_963924895.1 uncultured Sphaerotilus sp. | reverse complement strand
GGCATGCGCCCGCGAACCGGCGCAGGGCGTGCGCGGTGCCGGGCTTGGGGCGCAACTGGAAGCGGAAGGCTCGAATGGACATGATCAATACTGTATATAAAAACAGTCATCAATGCCACAGGAAACTCAACCACCAAGCCAACGGCTCGCTGCGCGAGCCTGCGCTCTGCCTCCCCTCCCTGAAGGACGGGGCTTCTCGCGCTTTCTGGTGATCAGGAGGGTGTCGCCGTTCTATCAAGCGTTGATGGACGATTGGCGCGACCCGGGCCCCCGCTTCGGCTGAGCGGCTGAGCGGCAAGGTCCTTCGTTTAGCATCCCCGCTGCCGCTCCCCTCGAATGATCTCCCCATGACTGCTCCCGCTCCTGCCGCGCCTGCCCTGCCCTTCCTGCCCTTCGCCCTGCCCGAGATCGGCGACGAGGAGATCGCCGAGGTCATCGACACCCTGAAGTCCGGCTGGGTCACCACCGGCCCGAAGGCGCGCCGCTTCGAGCAGGACTTCGCTGCCTTCCTCGGCGAGCCGGGCATCGAGGCGATCGCCGTCAACTCGGCCACCGCCGGGCTGCACCTGGCCCTCGAAGCGCTGGGCATCGGCCCCGGCGACGAGGTCATCACGACCACGCACACCTTCACCGCCACCGCCGAGGTCGTGCGCTACCTGGGCGCCGACGTGCGGCTGGTGGACATCGACCCGACAACGATGAACATCGACCCCGCGGCGATCGAAGCCGCGATCACGCCGCGCACCAAGGCGATCATCCCGGTGCATTACGCCGGCATGGCCGTGGACATGGACGCCGTGCTGGCGATCGCGCGCCGCCACGGCCTGAAGGTGGTCGAGGACGCCGCGCACGCGCTGCCGACCACCCATGGGGGTCGGCTGGTCGGCACGCTGGACAGCGACATCACCGTCTTCAGCTTCTACGCCAACAAGACCATCACCACCGGCGAAGGCGGCATGGCCGTGACCCGCGATCCGGCCTTGGCGGCGCGCATGAAGGTGATGCGCCTGCACGGCATCAACCGCGACGCCTTCGACCGCTTCACCGCCAAGGTGCCGAGCTGGTACTACGAGATCGTGGCACCCGGCTTCAAGTACAACCTGACCGACATCGCCGCGGCGATGGGCATCCACCAGCTGAGGCGCGCGCAGGGCTTCCAGCAGAAGCGCGCGCAGCTCGCCGCGCTGTACGACGCGTTGCTGGCCGACCTGCCGCTCATCCTGCCGCCCCGCCCCGCGGCAGGCGAGGTGCACTCGTGGCACCTCTACGTGCTGCGCCTGACCGACGACGCGCCCATCGGCCGCGACGCGCTGATCGAGGCGCTCTACGCCGCCGGCATCGGCTGCAGCGTCCACTACATCCCGCTGCACCTGCACCCCTACTGGCGCGAACGCTACGACCTGCAGGCCTCCGACTATCCGCACAGCCAGCGCGCCTACGAGCGGATGCTGAGCGTGCCTCTCTACACGCGCATGACCGAAGAAGATGTGCGGCGCGTGGCGGCGGCGCTGCGGCAGGCACTGACCGGCTGATTGACCAATGGCCAAGCGCCTGTTCGACCTGCTGCTGTCCAGCCTCGGCCTGGCCGTGCTGGCGCTGCCGCTGGCGCTGGTCGCGCTGGCGATCAGGCTCGACTCGCCCGGCCCGGTGTTCTACCGCCAAGTGCGCGTGGGGCTGCGTGGGCGCGAGTTCCGCATCCACAAGTTCCGCACGATGGCCCATGACCCGGGCGACCGCGGCCCGCAGCTCACCGTCGGTCTGGATGCGCGCATCACCCGCGTCGGCGCCTTCCTGCGCCGCACCAAGCTCGACGAGCTGGCGCAGCTGTTCGACGTGTTCGAAGGCACGATGAGCCTGGTCGGCCCGCGCCCGGAGGTGCCGCGCTACGTGGCGCTCTACCCGGCGGAGCTGCGCGAGAAGGTGCTGTCGGTGCGCCCCGGCATCACCGATTTCGCCTCGATCGAATACCGCGACGAGAGCACGCTGCTGGCACAGAGCGCGGACCCGGAGCGCACCTACCGCGAGGTGATCCTGCCGACCAAGCTGGCATTGCAGGCGCGGTATGTGGACCGCTCGGGCCTCGGCACCGACCTGGTGCTGATCGGCCGCACCGTCTGGGCGATCATTGCGCGATGACCTGGCACCACCTCGACACCCTCCTCACCCGCATCCGGCCGCACCGCGAGTCGCTGGCGCTGGTCATCGACGCGCTGATGATCGCCGCCTGCTGGAACATCACCTACCTGTTCCGGCTCGGCTTCGAGCGCTGGCAGAACGCGCGCCCGGACTACGACGGCTGGGTGCTGGTCGGCGTGATCGCGGTCTACCTGGGCGTGTTCGTGCTGCTCAAGGTGCCCAAGGGCATGTGGCGCTTCTCGGGCTTCGGCGAGATCCAGCGGCTGACCATCGCCTGTGGGATCGCCGGCATGGTCACCGCGGTCGGCGTGCTGATGGCGCAGCTCGCGCAGGTGCCGCGCGCCGTGCTGGCGCTACATCCGGTCATCACGCTGATGGGGCTGGCGATGGTGCGTATCGGCTACCGGATGCTCTACGAGCACATGCGCGGACGCATCTCCGGCTCGATGCACGAGACGCGCCGCGCCCTCGTCATGGGCGCGGGGGACGCGGCCAAGCTGCTGATCGCCGGCATCCAGCACCACGGCTGGGTCGTGGTCGGCCTGCTCGACGACGATGCGCGCAAGCTCGGTGCCCGCATCGGCAACGTGCCGGTGCTGGGGCCGCTCGACAGCGCCACCCGCTGGGCCGAGGTGCACGGCATCACCCATGTCATCGTCGCCCTGCCCTCGGCCGCGCCGGAGCGCCGCCGCCGCGCCCTCGACCTCGCCGCGGCCACCGGCCTGCCGGTCGTCACCGTGCCGACCACCGCCGAGCTGCACAGCGGCCAGGCGGTGGCGCAGGTGCGCGAGATCGAGCCGGAAGACCTGCTCGGCCGCGCCCCGGTGCAGCTCGACGAGGGCGGCATCAGCGAGTGCCTGTCGGGCAAGGTGGTGCTCATCACCGGCGCAGGCGGCTCGATCGGCTCGGAGCTGTGCCGGCAGGTGGCGCGCTACGGGCCGCTGCGGCTGGTGCTCTACGAGCTGAGCGAGTTCGCGCTCTACCGCATCGAGCAGGAGCTGACCGAAGCCTTCCCGCACCTGCCGCTGGTGCGGCTGGTCGGCGATGTGCGCGACCCGGAGCACCTGCGCGTGACCTTCGCCCGGGTGCGGCCGCAGGTGGTGTTCCACGCCGCCGCCTACAAGCACGTGCCGCTGATGGAGGACGACAACGCCTTCGCCGCGGTGCGCAACAACACGCTGGGCACGTGGCGGGCAGCGAGCGCGGCAGCGGCGGCGGGCGCCGAGCGCTTCGTGCTGATCTCCACCGACAAGGCGGTCAACCCGACCAACGTGATGGGTGCCACCAAACGCGCCGCCGAGATGGTGATCTCCCAGCTCGCCGCGCAGGTCGCCGCCGCAGGTGGGCGCACGCGCTTCATGGCCGTGCGCTTCGGCAATGTGCTCGGCTCGTCCGGCAGCGTGATCCCCAAGTTCAAGGCACAGATCGCCCGCGGCGGCCCGGTGACGGTGACGCACCCGGACATCACGCGCTTCTTCATGACGATTCCCGAAGCCGCGCGGCTGGTGGTGCAGGCCGCGGCGATCGGCGAAGGCGGGCAGGTGTTCGTGCTCGACATGGGCGAGCCGGTGAAGATCGTCGACCTGGCGCGCGACCTGATCCGGCTGAGCGGCCACACGCTGGCCGAGATCCCGATCGCCTTCAGCGGGCTGCGGCCGGGCGAGAAACTCTACGAGGAGCTGCTGGCGGACGCGGATGCGACGCTGCCGACGCGCTTCGAGCGGCTGCGCATCGCGCGGCTGGACGACCGCGGACAGGACGTGCAGGCGCTGCTCGACTGGGCCTCCGAACGCTCGACCGCACCGGACGACGAGGTGCGGGAGCGGCTGGCCCGGCTGGTGGGCGAATACCAGCCCGCCCGCGCCGGCCTGCCACTCAACGCGGATCGCTGACCGCGTCCGAGGACGCCACTTGCGCGAGCAGGGACCGCAGCGCCTGCGGCTCCAGCGCGGCGCCGCAGAGGAAGCCCTGCACCAGCTCGCAGCCACAGGCCCGCAGCACGGCGCGCTGCCGGTCGGTCTCGACCCCTTCGGCCAGCGTGTGCATGCCCATGGTGCGGGCCAGTTGCACGATCAGCCGCACGATGGCCTCGGCCTGCCCGCCGCCCTCGCGGCCCAGCGCGGCGACGAAGCTGCGGTCGATCTTCAGCGTGTCCACCGGCAGCGTGGCGAGCTGGGCCAGCGACGAGTAACCGGTGCCGAAATCGTCCAGCGCAATGCCCAGACCCAGCGCCCGCAGCGCCTGCACGCAGGCCAGCGCGCGGTCCGGGTCGTGCATCAGCGCTGTCTCGGTGATTTCCAGTTCGAGCCGCGGCGCCGCCAGGCCGCTGTCGGCCAGCACCGTGGTCACCATGGCTTCCAGCCCGTAGAGGCCCAGCTGCGCCGCCGACAGGTTGACCGCCAGCCGCACCGACGCCGGCCAGTCCGCCGCCTCGGCGCAGGCCTGGCGCAGGACCCACTCGCCCAGCGGCACGATCAGGCCCGTCTCCTCGGCAATCGGAATGAACTCGCCGGGCTCGATCCAGCCGTGCCGCGGGTGCCGCCAGCGCAGCAGCGCTTCGGCCCCCACCAGCCGACCATCGGCCAGGCGGTACTGCGGCTGGTAATGCACGGCCAGTTGCCCGGCCGTCGCGTGGGTCGCTCCTGGTGCGGCCAGCAGCAGGCCGATGTCCCGGATGATCCCGGCGCGGCGGTTCATGCGGCCGCGCATGGCGGCGTCGAACACGCAGAACTGGTTGCGCCCGCCGTCCTTGGCCTCGTACAGGGCCAGGTCGGCGTTCTGGAACAGGCGGTCGGCGTCGATGCCGTTCCCACCGCAGGACGCCACACCGATGCTGGCCCGCACCTCCACCCGCAGCGACTCCACCACCCACGCCGGTTGCAGCGCCGCCAGCAGCGCGCCCACCAGCGCGTCACGGGTCGCCGGCGTCAGCGCATGGTCGATCAGCAGCGCAAATTCGTCGCCGCCCAGCCGCGCCAGCACCACGTTCTGCGGCTGCGGCTGCGACCAGCCCGCGACACAGTCGGTCAGGCGGCGAGCGATCTCCTGCAGCAGCCGGTCACCGACGGCGTGACCGAGTGTGTCGTTGACGGCCTTGAAGTGGTCCAGGTCGATCAGGCACAGCGTCAGCGGAGCCACCGCGTCCGCCCCCCGCTCCGGCCAGTCGCCCGATGCGCACCGGGCCACCGCCTCGGCGCTGCGCTGCTGCAGCACATGCCGGTTGGACAGGCCGGTCAGCATGTCGGTGCGCGCCAGCCGGTGCAGCTCGCGCGTCTGCTCGCGCAGCAGCGTGACGTCGCGCACCAGACCGCGCCAGCCCGCTGGTGCGCCGTCGCCGTCGAACACCGGCACGCCGCTCAGGCTCCAGATCCGCGGCGTGTCCTGCGAACGGTGCGCAGACAGCGTCAGGTCCAGACTGCGAAACGGCTTCGGCTCCCGCAGGCGCTCTGCCAGTGCCGACACGGCCGTGCGCACCCCGAGCACCTCGGTCAACCGGGTGCCGATCAGGCGATCCCCTTCGTCGAATCCCAGCGCCCGCGCCATCGGCAAAGCGACATGCCGCAGGTGTCCGCCCGCATCGGTCTCCCAGAGCCAGTCGTCGGCCTGGGTCTCGAAATCGCGCAGCAGCAGGTCCAGCGACTGCCGGCCCCGCAGCGCCGCGGTTTCGGCGCGCAGCTGCGCCAGCATGCCGTTGCCGACCGACTGCACCAGCGCCAGCAGCAGCAGGTCCATCATCAACAGCATCCCGGCCGTGACGTTGCGAACAAACGGCTCGATCTGCGCCAGTCCGAGCAGGACACCGGTGGACGTGATCAGCAGCCACAGCAGCGCGAAGCTGCGCACCGGCGCCAGGGCCAGCGTGCCGACCGGGATCACCCCGCAGGCCATCACCGCGAGCAGGAATCGGCGGTCCGGGCCGACCACCGGGAACAGCACGATGGCCACGCCGGAGAACATCACGGCCAGCAGCACGATCTGCACGGACAGACGCCGACGCACCGACAACCAGGCCAGTTCCTCCAGCGGACGGCCGAGCAGCAGCAGGCTGGTGACGCCGTAAGTGGTGGCCACCACCGACAAGCCGAAGGGCCACACCATGTGCAGCCCCCAGCCCAGCTCCGGGTAGACCACCCATGCCGCCAGCAGCCCGAGCCCGCCATCCACCAGCGCCGCCACCGGCGCGATGCGCAGCAGCATCTGCATCAGGCGGGCGTCGTGGTGACGCCGCTCTGCAGCATCCGACCAGCGGGACTCGCCGCTGTTCAGGCTCGTGTCGACAGCGAGACTGCTCACACGCGGGTCGATCGGAGGGAGAAACAGGTCATGGCGGAAGCGCAACTGGCAAGGCGCCAATTATCGCGATTTACGCACTTCAGGCCATGCTCCGGCGCGCCTGGAGCACACGAGCCGCGGCGTCCTTGGCCGTCATGGCCGCGGCGAACAGGTAACCCTGCACCTGCAGGCAGCCATGCCGGCGCAGCGTGTCGAGCTGCTCGACGGTCTCGACGCCTTCGGCCAGCGTCTTCATGCCCAGGCCCTGTCCCAGCTGGATGATGGTGCGCAGGATCATGTCGGCCTGCGCGCCCGCGGCCAGCCCGGTGATGAAGCTGCGGTCGATCTTGAGCGTGTTGATCGGGTAGGTGCGCAGGTAGGCCAGCGAGGAGTAGCCGGTGCCGAAGTCGTCCAGCCCCAGCCCGATGCCCAGCGAGCGCAGCGACTGCATGCGCGTGCGTGCCGCGGCCGGGTCCGCCAGCACGGCGGTCTCGGTCACTTCCAGTTCCAGCCGGAAGGGTGGCAACCCCGTCTCGGCGAGCACCTGGGCAACCGTGCGCACCAGGTGCCGGCTGGCGAGCTGCACGCCGGAGACGTTGACGGCGATCTTGCCGTCGCCGCCCCAGTCGACGGCGTCGCGGCAGGCCTGGCGCAGCACCCACTCGCCCAGCGCCACCACCAGCCCGGTCTCCTCCGCCACCGGGATGAACTGCGCCGGCGAGATCCAGCCCCGCTGCGGGTGGCGCCAGCGCACCAGCGCCTCGAAGCCGGTCAGCCGGCCGTCGGCGACGTCGTGCTGCGGCTGGTAGTACACGCTCAGCCGGCCGCAGGGCAGGTCTGGCTCGGGCCGGTCGGGATGCGCCAGCGCCCGCTGCGCCGCGTTCAGCGCCAGCCCGAGTTCGTGGATGACGAGGTGGCGCTCGACCATGCGCTCGCCCATCGCCGCATCGAACAGGCGCACCATGTCGCGCCCGGCAGCCTTGGCCTCGTAGAGCGCGATGTCCGCCTGCTGCAGCAGCAGCGAGGCGGTGTCGCCCGGCCCGGCCCACGCGGCCACGCCCAGACTGGCGCGCACCTCGATGCACAGGTCCTCCGGCGTCCACGGCTCGCGCAGCGTGGCCAGCATCGCCAGCGCCAGCGCCTCGCGCTCGACGATGTGCAGGGGCTGCTCGATCAGCAGCGCGAACTCGTCCCCACCCAGCCGCGCCAGCACGCCGCCGCTCGGGCCTTCGTCGACGCAGCGCTGCAGCCGCTGCGCCACCTCCTGCAGCAACCGGTCGCCGACGAGGTGGCCGAAGTGGTCGTTGACCGACTTGAAGTTGTCCAGATCGAGCAGGTAGAGCGACAGCGGGCTGAGCGCCTCCTCGCCCGTCGCCTCCGGTGCTTGCGCCAGCTGGTCCACCGCCTGTTCGGTGCGCGACTGCAGCACGTGGCGGTTGGCCAGCCCGGTGAGCGTGTCCACGTGCGCGAGCCGCTCCAGCTTGCGCGACTGCTCGTGCAGCGTCGTCACGTCGCGCACCACGCCGCGCCAGCCGACGTGCAGGCCGATCTCGTCCAGCACCGGCACCCCGCTGATCGACCACCACAGCGCCGGCCGCACGGGGCTGCGCACCTGCACCTCCACGCCGCGGAACGGTGCCTTGCCGGCCAGGGAGCCCATCAGCCAGACGAGGTCGGGCGGCATCTGGCGGTCCGGCGTGTCGCGGAAACCCTGCTGCATGGCCAGCGACGGCCCGCCCTCGCCGAAGCGCAGCAGTTGCAGCAGCGACTGGCCGAGCAGTTGCCCCGGCACGCCGCAGCCGAGTTCGCTGGCCATGCGCTCGGCGGCGTGGGTGAGGCGGCCCTCGCGGTCGGCGGCCCAGCTCCAGGCGTCGGATTGGGTCTCGAAATCGTGCAGCAGCGCCGCCGTGGCTTCCTGGCTGCGGGCGGCTTCGCTGCGCGCCAGCCGCTGCGCCTGCCGATGGCGCGACCACATGACCAGCACCAGCACGCCAGCCCCCACCAGCGCACCGACCAGCGTCCCCAGCACGAAGGTGTGCTCCGACACGGCCGCAGCCACCACCGCCGCGGCCAGCGCCGCCAGCAGCGCACCCGCCCGGACGGCGTGGTTCGGGCGTGGTGGCCAAGCGGGTTGTCGTGACATGTAAAAATTGTCACGGCTGCTCCACCGCGGGGGAAGGACTGAATGCGCACCCGGTCGCGCGCCCCCTTCGGATAGGGGGACAGATCACACGAACCAGCCACACCCGCCTCGGCCAGGCGTCCGCCGCACGGGGGTGGCATGGCCGGGAAGTGGGCACCAGACAGCCCGCACTCTCGGCGACCGGACCGCAAGGCGCGCCCTACCATCTCCAGACACTCGCTGGTGCCTGGCGAGTTCACGGGATGCCTACGCCGATGAAATACCACGACAGCATGGAGCGGAGTGCCGATGTCTTGCGACAGGCGCTCCAGCTCATGAAACGCCACGGCAGTGCCCTGCACCCCGTGAACTACACGCTCTGGTACGAATACGTCCGGGGTGAAAACACGGCGCTGCGCACGGCCATGGACCGCTACCTGGGCCAGCACCTGCAACTCGACGAGGCGGTGGCGGACGCGATGTACCGCCGCTTCGTGTCCGGCGGCGGCATCGACGCCACGCTCATCGAGCGCACCGCCGAAAGCGTCTCGACCGTGCTGACCGGCATGGCCGAGTCCGCGGCCCGCGCCGGCGACCAGACGGCGCAGTACGGCACCTCGCTGTCCCGCCTCAGCCATGAGCTGGCAGGCAGCGCCCACTCGCCCGCGCTGGAGGAAGTGCTCAACACCACGCGCCAGATGCAGATCGCCGTGACCGAGATGCAGCAGCGCCTGTCCGACAGCCAGAACGAGATCAGCCAGTTGCGGGCCGAACTGCGCCGTGTCCACGAGGAATCGCGCATCGACAGCCTGACCGGGCTGGCCAACCGGCGCGCCTTCGACCAGCGCCTGAACACCTGCATCGGGGAAGCAGAAACCCCCGCGAAGCGCTACCAGCGCCCCAGCCTGCTGATCGCCGACATCGACCACTTCAAGCGCATCAACGACACCCACGGCCACCCGTACGGCGACCACGTGCTGCGCGCCATCGGCTCCATCCTGAAGGAAACCACGCCCGAGGACTGCCTGGCCGCCCGCATCGGTGGCGAGGAATTCGCCGTGCTGATCCCCTCGCGCAGCCTGTCGGAGGCCCGCGCACTGGCCGAAACCGTGCGCACCCGCGTGGCCGGCGCCCGCGTCAGCCGCCAGGGCCAAGGACAAGATGCCGAGGTCACCCGCGTCACCATCTCCATCGGCCTGACCCTGTTCCGTCCCGGCGAGAACGGCACCGCGTTCATGGAACGCGCCGACCAGGCGCTCTACGCCTCCAAGGACAGCGGGCGGGACCGGGTCACGGTGCTGGCGGGCTGAAGCGCACGGCTGCCGCCAGCAGCGGCTTCAGGAAGCGCCCTGTGTGGCTGCCCTCGCACGCGGCCACCTCCTCCGGCGTCCCGGCGATCAGCAAACGACCACCGCCCGCGCCGCCTTCCGGCCCCATGTCGAGCAGCCAGTCGGCCGTCTTGATGACGTCGAGGTTGTGCTCGATCACCACGATCGTGTTGCCCGCCTCGCAGAGCTGGTGCAGGACCTGCAGCAGCAGCTGAATGTCGGCGAAGTGCAGCCCGGTGGTGGGCTCGTCGAGGATGTAGAGCGTGCGGCCGGTGTCGCGCTTGCTCAGCTCCAGCGCCAGCTTGACCCGCTGCGCCTCGCCGCCTGACAACGTCGTCGCCGACTGCCCGAGCTTGATGTAGCCCAGGCCCACGTCCAGCAGCGTCTGCAGCTTGCGCGCCAGCGCCGGCACCGCGCTGAAGAAGGCGTGCGCGTCCTCCACCGTCATGCCGAGCACCTCGGTGATGTTCTTGCCCTTGTAGAGGACTTCGAGCGTCTCGCGGTTGTAGCGCTTGCCGTGGCAGGTGTCGCAGGGCACGTAGACGTCCGGCAGGAAGTGCATCTCCACCTTCAGCACGCCATCGCCCTGGCAGGCCTCGCAGCGCCCGCCGGCCACGTTGAAGCTGAAGCGCCCCGGCCCGTAGCCGCGCTCGCGGGCGGCGGGCATCTCGGCGAACAGCTCGCGGATCGGCGTGAACAGACCGGTGTAGGTCGCCGGGTTGCTGCGCGGGGTGCGGCCGATGGGGCTCTGGTCGACGTTGATGACCTTGTCGAAGTGCTCCAGGCCCTCGATCTCGTCGTGCGCCTCGGGCTCCAGGTGGCTCTGGTAGAGCTTGCGGGCGACGGCGGCGTAGAGCGTGTCGTTGATCAGCGTGCTCTTGCCCGAGCCGGACACGCCGGTGATGCAGGTGAACAGCCCCACCGGGATCTCGGCCGTGACGCCCTTGAGGTTGTTGCCGCGGGCGTTGACGACGCGCAGCACGCGCGGATCCGCCTGGTCCTGCAGCCGGCGGCGCTGGCCGGGCAGCTCGATGCGCATCACCTGCGACAGGTAGCGGCCGGTCGGTGAATCGGGGTTGGCCGCCACGTCATCCGGCGTGCCCTGGGCCATCACGCGGCCCCCGTGGACCCCGGCGCCCGGCCCCATGTCGACGACGTGGTCGGCGGCGCGGATCATGTCCTCGTCGTGCTCGACCACCAGCACGCTGTTGCCGAGGTCGCGCAGGTGCTTGAGGGTGCCGATCAGGCGCTCGTTGTCGCGCTGGTGCAGGCCGATCGACGGCTCGTCGAGCACGTACATCACGCCCGACAGCCCCGAGCCGATCTGCGAGGCCAGCCGGATGCGCTGCGCCTCGCCGCCGGACAGCGTGTCGGCGCTGCGGTCCAGGCTCAGGTAGTTCAGGCCGACGTCGTTGAGGAAGCGCAGCCGGGCCCGGATCTCGCGCACCACCTTGTCGGCGATGTCGGCCTTGGCGCCCTTGAGCTGCAGGCCCTCGAAATAGGCCAGACAGTCGGCCAGCGTGGCGTGCTCGACCTCGAAGATCGCCCGCGACGGCAGGCCGTTCGCATCGGCCAGCAGCACGTTGCGGGCCTCGCGGCGCAGGCGTGCACCGCCGCAGTCGGCGCAGGGCTTGTTGGCCTGGTAACGCGCCAGGTCCTCGCGCACGGCCGACGAGTCGGTCTCGCGGTAGCGGCGCTCCAGGTTGGGAATGATCCCTTCGAAGGGGTGCGACCGCTTGACGCTGCGCTTCTTGCCGTTGGCGCCCTCGGCGGCGTAGGTGAAGGAGATCTCGTCTTCGCCGGAGCCGTAGAGCAGCACCTGCCGGTGCGCCGGCGTGAGTTCCTCGAACGGCAGGTCCAGGTCAAAGCCATAGTGCGCCGCAACGCTCTCCAGCGTGGAGAAGGTGTAGCCGTTGCGCCGGTCCCAGCCCTTGACGGCACCGCTGCCCAGGCTGAGCGTCGGAAACGCCACCACGCGCTCGGGGTCGAACACGTTGACGTGGCCCAGCCCGTCGCAGCTCGGGCAGGCGCCGACCGGCGAGTTGAACGAGAACAGCCGTGGCTCCAGCTCCGACAGCGAGTAGCTGCACACCGGGCACGAGAACTTGCTGGAGAACAGGTGCTCGCGGCCGGAGTCCATCTCCAGCACCAGCGCCCGGCCTTCGGCGATGCGCAACGCCGCCTCGAAGCTCTCGGCCAGCCGCTGCTGCGCGTCCGGGCGCACCTTGAGGCGGTCGATGACGACGTCGATGTCGTGCTTCTCGGTCTTCTTCAGCGGCGGCACCTCGATCGCCTCGACGATCTGGCCGTCGACGCGAAAGCGTACATAGCCCTGCGCCTGCATCCCTTCGAACAGCTCGACGAACTCGCCCTTGCGGTCGCGCACCACGGGCGCGAGCACCATCAGCTTCATCTCCTCGGGCAGCGCCAACGTCGCGTCCACCATCTGGCTGATGCTCTGCGCCTCCAGCGGCAGGTGGTGGTCGGGGCAGAACGGCGTGCCGGCGCGGGCGTAGAGCAGGCGCAGGTAGTCGTGGATCTCGGTGATCGTGCCCACGGTCGAGCGCGGGTTGTGGCTGGTGGCCTTCTGCTCGATGGAGATCGCCGGCGACAGGCCCTCGATCACGTCCACGTCGGGCTTGTCCATCAGTTGCAGGAACTGCCGGGCGTAGGCGCTCAGGCTTTCGACGTAGCGGCGCTGCCCTTCCGCGTAGAGCGTGTCGAAGGCCAGGCTCGATTTTCCGGAACCCGACAGCCCGGTGATCACGACCAGCGCGTTCTTCGGCAGGTCGAGGTCGATGTTCTTCAGGTTGTGGGTGCGGGCACCGCGGACGGAAATCAGCGACTGGCGGGCAGGCGACGCAACAGGCGGCTTGGGGGATTCGAGGGGCATGACAGGCAACTTCCGGCGGCGCAAGGGCAACCGGCCATGATACCGGCCACCGCGCGATGGGCGCAGCATCCCCATCTCGAGCGCATCACCCGCACAGGACAGGGCTGTGCAAGAACGTCCGCCCGGCACGGGCCCGGACACGCGATACTCCACCGTGTGTCCGAACGCTCCCGATCCGACCACGCCAACATGGTCCAGCCCGTCCCCATCTATCCCCTCAAGACCGCGTCCGGCCCCTACAACCCGCAAGCCCAGGTCTGTTCGAGTTGCGGTGTGCGCCAGTTCGCGCTGTTCGGCGCGCTCGACGAAGCCGCGCTGGCCCAGATCCACTACCGCATCGCCGACATCACGCTGGAGCCCGGCCAGACGCTCTACGCCGCGCAGGACACTGGCAGCGCCGTGTTCACCGTGCGCAGCGGCGTGCTGCGGCTGGAGCGTTCCAGCGAAGCGGGCGAGCGCCGCATCCTGCGGCTGGCCGGACGCACCGACCTGCTCGGTCTGGAGGCCATCCTGCACCAGACCTATGCAGCCGACGCCGTGGCCTGCACCGAGGTGCACGTCTGCCGCATCCCGAGGGCGCTGATCGACGAGCTGTCGATCGGCCACCCCGAGATCACCCGCGACCTGATGAAGCGCTGGCAGCGCGCGCTCGACGACGCCGACGAGTGGCTGACCGAACTCGCCCGCGGCCCGGCACGCCACCGGATGCTGCGGCTGCTGCTCAAGCTCAGCGAGTTCGGCGACCCGCACGGCCGCATCTGGATGCCGACGCGCCAGGAGATGGGCGCGATGCTGGACATGACCTTCGAGACGGCGAGCCGGCTGGTGTCGGCGCTGCGGCGCGAGGGGGTGCTGCACGCGGTGGATGCGCGCCATGCCCGGCTGGACATGGACGCGCTGATGCAGGCGCTGAAGGTCGACTGCGCGGGGCGGTGAGGCTTCCGCAGAACATCCATCAGGCACTCACCCACTTTCAGTGCAGGTGCGCATGGTGCGTATCTGGCACATGGGCGTGCCGATACCGAACAGCGCCGCCGCCATCAAGGCCAGCAGCCTGCCCCCCGCAGCGCCGGGCCGTTCCAGAGTGCCTTCGCCATTTGACATCCTCCCCGCCCTAAAGGACGGGGATTCCTCCTGCGAGACGCGCATGCCCGCGCGCGGCGATGTTCTTGGCTGCGTTCACGTCGCGGTGGTGTTTCGCCCCGCACTCGCAGCAAGTCCACCGCCTCATTCCAAG